>NZ_CP199753.1:3897500-3935045 GCF_052655985.1 Alishewanella sp. HL-SH05 | reverse complement strand
AAAAAACTCACCGTGTATACCTTTGTATCTTAACGCTTGATAAGTGCTGCCGCGTCACTAGCCACAATCAAATCGCACTTGCAGTAAGATTGATAAAGCTATGCCACGCATTGCTGCAGCGATCAATATTAGATAACCATGCTATACACGGTATATTTATTCTAGTTTATGTTTGCGCTTACACAGTAGCACCTTTAGAATTGCCGCATTCGGTTTATCGGTGTTTGCTATGCTTTTCTTACAGAATCAAGCTGCTGAGGCTTACTCTACATTTCGTTTAAAAACATCGTTGCAGCAAGTAATAGAAGTGCAAGATGTTAACGAACTCAATACGATTAACATCGATTCTGCTCCTATTATTTTAGGCGAGGGCAGCAATACCATTTTTCTAACTGAGCAATCACGTCCTATATTACGTTTTACTTCATCTCAACGAACGATATTGAATGAGACGCTTGATACTGTAAACCTCCATGTAGAAGCGGGTCACAATTGGCATCAATTAGTTAGTTGGGCAGTGGACTCAAAGCTTTGGGGTATCGAGAATCTGGCATTAATACCAGGATCTGTTGGTGCAGCACCTATACAAAATATTGGTGCTTATGGTGTTGAATTTGCAGATGTTTGTGATTATGTCGATTTTTACTCATGGGCTGACCAATCCGTACACCGATTCCCGGCAGATGATTGTCTATTTGGTTATCGAGACAGTCTATTTAAACAAAGTTTAACTAGTAAGGGATTGGTCATTGCCGTAGGTATTACCCTACAGAAAAAACCGAAACGTGTTCTTAATTATGCGGGTTTAGATGCCTTATCTGATAGCGCGTCTTTACAAGAAATATACGCCCAAGTCATTGCTACAAGACAGAGTAAGCTTCCTGATTATAGAAAGCTGGCAAATTGTGGCAGTTTTTTTAAGAATCCCATAATTTCTTTGCATGCTTATCATTTACTCCAGCAGCAATTTCCAAGAATCCCAGGTTATATTGTCGCCGATAACGTCAAAGTGCCAGCAGCTTGGTTGATCGACCAATTAGGATTCAAAGGTTATCGTTTAAATGATGTCGGTTGTTATGAGCGTCAGCCGTTAGTATTAGTTAACTATGGTAACGGGACTGCAGAGTCATTATTAGCGTTAGTAAATATGATCATCGGTAAAGTTAAAGATCGCTATGCTATCTTGCTGGAGCCTGAAGTTCGCATGTTAAATAAAGATGGCATGGCTTATGTCTAAAGCTAACCTACAAGTACAGCGGCAATTACTCAGCGTATTAGCTGATGGGAAATTTCATTCCGGTCAAGTACTTGCCAATCATTTTGGCATCAGTCGTACGGCAATTGCGAATTACATCGCAGAATTAGAGTTGGTCGGTCTAGACATATATAAAGTGAAAGGTAAAGGCTATGCTTTAACCAAACCCATTGTCTTGCTCGATGCGGCCATTATCCGCCAACTTCAACCTGCTCAAAGTGCGCCGGTGTTAGTCCAGCATATCACTGATTCTACTAACTTACAGTTGATGCAGGCCTTACAAAGTAATAAAGACCTTGCCAGCGCCAGTGTCATTGTGGCTGAAGCACAAACGGCAGGGCGTGGACGACGCGGGCGTAGCTGGTATTCACCTTTTGGCAGTAATTTATATTTTAGTTATTACTGGAAGCTTGAGCAGGGTATTCAAGCTGCTATGGGTTTAAGTATTGTTGCTGGTTGTGCCTTATGTCAGGTTTTACAACGTTATTATCAGATTTCGACCAAGATGAAATGGCCAAACGATATCTACATCGATAATCGAAAAGTGGCTGGAATTTTAGTTGAATTAGTGGGGCAGGCTGATGGCGCTTGCCATGTAGTAATAGGGATTGGTATTAACGTGCAATTACCACTACAAGCTTTGCAGCATATTGATCAACCCTATGCTGATCTGGCTACAGCGACTGATCATGCTATCAATCGCAATGAATTAGTCGTGCATTTACAAAGTGCCTTAACCCGTGCCTTAAAACAGTTCCAGCAAACAGGTTTTGCACCGTTTCAAGAATCTTTTAATCAGTTGAATTTATACGCTCAGCAAACAGTGACTTTATCAGGAAGTGCAAGCGCAACCGGTGTTTGCAAGGGAGTTGATAATCAGGGAGCGATTTTGTTAGAGCATGCGGGACAAATTGTCGCTTACTTTGGTGGTGAAGTTAGTTTAAGAGCGGCGACTTGATGTATTTACTGTTAGATATTGGTAACTCACGCACAAAAGCCGTAATTTATGAAAATGGTAAGTTTACGCTACTGTCTGATTTAAACCTGCAATCAATAGCACCTTATCGCTTCATTGCTGTATACGTTGCTTGCGTGGGTTTTGATGAACATGTTGAGCAGTTACAGCATACACTGGGTTTAACGCATTTGCCTTGGTACAGATTAGTCAGCCAAACAGCTGCTTTTGGCGTGGTTAATCGTTATACCACACCTGAGCGATTAGGGGTTGATCGTTGGTTAGCCATTTTAGGCGCTGATAGCTTGTTGCAGGCGAAAAATCTAATGATAGTAGATGCCGGTACGGCTTTAACTATTGATTGGTTAGATAAGTCACAGCAACACCAAGGCGGTTGGATTATCCCTGGTCTTCGCTTGCAACAAGAAGCGGTAATAAAAAATACGGCAAGAGTAGGCAGTACTCCAGATGATAGTCAGGAATTAATCTTAGGCGTTAATACACAAGATTGCGTTAAAAATGGTGCTCTTGCAGCATTATGTGGTGCTATTCGTGCTGGTTGGCAGTTAAAACCAACCGACGTTATCTTCCTCACGGGGGGTGATGCACCAAAGTTGGCTCAATATCTGTCTGACTTGCCGGTACAACTGGATCCTTTACTGATTTTTCGCGGCATAGCGCGATATATTGCAACTTAAACGCGGGATCGCACAACAATTAGCCGTTCAGCTAATAATTTATGCTTTTTTCTGTTTTTCTTGTTGCGCCATCCCCACCATTCTACTAGAATTCGCACCCACTGACGTAGTGCCGCTTTAGCTCAGTTGGTAGAGCAACTGACTTGTAATCAGTAGGTCATCCGTTCGACTCGGATAAGCGGCACCATTAGTGGAGGGGTTCCCGAGTGGCCAAAGGGATCAGACTGTAAATCTGCCGGCACTGCCTTCGAAGGTTCGAATCCTTCCCCCTCCACCATTCTTCGTCAGAAGAATAGCTACGAGTAGGCCGCGGGCATCGTATAATGGCTATTACCTCAGCCTTCCAAGCTGAAGATGCGGGTTCGATTCCCGCTGCCCGCTCCAGTTACAAGTTGCTGATATAGCTCAGGCGGTAGAGCGCATCCTTGGTAAGGATGAGGTCCCCAGTTCGATTCTGGGTATCAGCACCATCTTGCATGCCTCCCTCGTTCGCTTTACAATTAATTTTTTATTCCGCCGTTTTGTTTTAATAAGGGTTACTTATGGCTAAGGCTAAATTTGAACGCGTAAAACCGCACGTAAACGTAGGTACTATCGGCCACGTTGACCACGGTAAAACTACTCTGACAGCTGCTATCACTAACGTATTAGCAAAGACATACGGCGGTCAGGCATTTGCTTTCGATCAAATCGATAAAGCACCAGAAGAAAAAGCTCGTGGTATCACTATCAACACGTCACACGTTGAATACGATACACCAACACGTCACTATGCACACGTAGACTGTCCAGGTCACGCTGACTATGTTAAAAACATGATCACTGGTGCGGCACAGATGGACGGTGCTATTCTGGTAGTAGCGGCGACTGACGGCCCAATGCCACAAACGCGTGAGCACATCCTGTTATCACGTCAGGTTGGTGTACCTTACATCATCGTGTTCATGAACAAGTGTGACATGGTAGATGACGAAGAGTTATTAGAATTAGTAGAAATGGAAGTGCGTGAGCTTCTTTCAGACTACGACTTCCCAGGTGATGACTTACCAGTAATCCGTGGTTCAGCCTTAAAAGGTCTGGAAGGCGATGCTGAGTGGGAAAAGAAAATCCTGGAATTAGGTGAAGCGTTAGATACGTATATCCCTGAGCCAGTACGTGCGATTGATAAGCCATTCATCATGCCAATCGAAGACGTATTCTCAATTGCTGGTCGTGGTACTGTAGTAACAGGCCGTGTAGAGCAAGGTATCATCAAAGTGGGTGAGACAGTAGAAATCGTTGGTATCAAAGACACTGTAGCGACTACTTGTACTGGTGTAGAAATGTTCCGTAAGCTGTTAGACGAAGGTCGTGCAGGCGAGAACATCGGTGCTTTATTACGTGGTACTAAGCGTGAAGACGTAGAACGTGGTCAAGTATTAGCGAAGCCAGGTTCAATCAAGCCACACACTAAGTTCGAAGGCGAAGTGTACGTATTGTCAAAAGAAGAAGGTGGTCGTCACACGCCATTCTTCAAAGGCTACCGTCCACAGTTCTACTTCCGTACAACAGACGTAACGGGTGCAGTAGAATTACCAGAAGGCGTAGAAATGGTTATGCCTGGCGACAACCTGAAGTTTGTTGTTGAATTGATTTGCCCAATCGCGATGGACGAAGGTTTACGCTTTGCTATCCGTGAAGGCGGCCGCACAGTAGGTGCTGGCGTAGTATCAAAAATCATTGCTTAATTAGCACTGATGTAAAGAAGGCCCTACGGGGCCTTTTTTGTCGCTAAAAAAAACTGCTGAATTGCCAAGCTGCTGCATTGTAAGCTTGTTTTAGTCTGCTAAGACAGTATAATGAGCGGCTATTTAGCGACAGGTGATTTTCGTCGTTATGTTTTTGTAGGGGCATAGTTCCAATTGGTAGAACAGCGGTCTCCAAAACCGATGGTTGGGGGTTCGAATCCCTCTGCCCCTGCCACTATTTTCAAGCTCGGATATGCCGTCCGTGCTGTTATGTTTGTTATGAGAACAACATAAGTAAGCCTATTAAGTGAGTGAAGCATGAGTGCAACAAGCGAAACCCCAAAAAGCGGATTAGATCTGGTTAAATGGTTGTTAGTACTAGTGATCCTATCATTAGTCGTGGTTGGTAATTATCTTTACGAGTTATCTAGTCTGGAAAAGGCTATTGCCATTGTTGTATTAGTTGCCGCTGCGGGCTTTGTAGCTGCACAGACTTACAAAGGCAAAACTTTCCTTAATTTCGCCAAAGAGTCACGTACTGAAATCCGGAAAGTGGTTTGGCCAACTCGTCAAGAGACCATGCAGACCACTATTATTGTTCTTATTGCCACTGTTATTATGGGGCTTATTTTGTGGGGCCTCGATGCTATTTTATTACGCGTCGTCTCCTTCTTTACCGGACTAGGGGGTTAACTCATGGCAGGAAAAATGCGTTGGTATGTAGTGCAGGCCTTTTCAGGTTTCGAACAGCGAGTTGCTACCTCACTACGTGAACACATTAAAATTCATCAAATGGAAGAAAAGTTTGGTGAAGTATTAGTACCCACTGAAGAAGTTGTGGAAATGCGTGCCGGTCAAAAACGTAAATCTGAGCGCAAGTTTTTCCCTGGTTACGTATTAGTACAAATGGAAATGTGCGAAGAAGCTTGGCATTTAGTGAAAAGTGTGCCGCGCGTGCTGGGTTTTATCGGTGGTACTTCTGACCGTCCAGCACCTATTTCTGAAAAAGAAGCACTGACCATTTTGAATCGCTTACAAGACAATATTGATAAGCCGAAGCCGAAAACCTTGTTTGAAGCCGGTGAAGTGGTTCGTGTTACAGAAGGACCTTTCGCAGACTTTAACGGCGTAGTCGAAGAAGTTGACTATGAAAAAAGCCGCGTAAAAGTCTCGGTACTCATTTTTGGTCGTGCAACTCCGGTCGAGTTAGAATTCGGTCAAGTCGAAAAAGCTTGATTTACAGCTTGTAACGGGGCGCTGATTAAAATATAATCTGCGCCCTTTTTATCGTATGGGAAGCCGTTTGAGTAAGTGTCCTCGCATTTACGAGGCTAAGACCCAATCACAGAGGTGAAACATGGCAAAGAAAGTCACTGCACTCATTAAATTGCAGGTAAAAGCCGGTATGGCAAACCCGTCACCACCAGTTGGTCCGGCGTTAGGTCAACACGGTGTTAACATCATGGAATTCTGTAAAGGCTTCAACGCTCGTACAGAAAGTCTTGAAAAAGGCATGCCAATTCCTGTTGTTATTACAGTATATAGCGATCGTTCTTTCACGTTCGAAACTCGTACCCCACCAGCGTCTTTCTTATTATTGAAAGCAGCCGGTTTAAAAGGCGGTTCAGGTCGTCCTAATACCCAGAAAGTCGGTAAGATTACAGCTGCACAGGTTGATGAAATCGTTAAGATCAAACAACCTGATTTAACAGCTGCAGATCATGCTGCTGCGGTGCGTACCATTGAAGGTACTGCTCGTTCTATGGGCTTAGTGGTGGAGGGCTAATCGATGGCTAAATTAACAAAACGCGCTAAGTTAATCCGCTCTAAAGTAGATTCTACTCGCGAATATGACATCAACGAAGCAGTTGCTTTGTTAAAAGAATTATCTGCCGGCAAGTTCCTTGAGAGCGTTGACGTTGCAGTAAACCTAGGTATCGACGCTCGTAAGTCTGATCAAAACGTTCGTGGTGCAACAGTGTTGCCACACGGTACGGGTCGTACTGTTCGCGTTGCCGTATTTACACAAGGTGCTAACGCCGAAGCTGCTAAAGCCGCTGGTGCTGACATCGTAGGTATGGAAGACTTAGCTGAACAAGTTAAGAAAGGCGTAATGGATTTTGACGTTGTTATCGCGTCTCCAGATGCTATGCGTGTTGTCGGTATGTTAGGTCAAATTTTAGGCCCTCGTGGTTTAATGCCTAACCCGAAAACTGGCACAGTTACACCAAACGTAGCTGAAGCAGTTAAGAACGCCAAAGCGGGTCAAATCCGTTACCGTAATGATAAGAATGGTATTATCCATTCTACTATCGGTAAAATCGATTTTGACGCTGACAAGTTGAAAGAAAACTTAGAGTCGTTACTGGTTGCTCTGAAGCGTGCTAAGCCTTCAGTTGCTAAAGGTATCTACATCAAAAAAGTAACGCTTTCTTCTACTCACGGTGCCGGTTTAACATTAAACCAAGCATCTTTAAGCGCCACTGTCTAAGCGCTTTACACCAGGGCGTGGTTAATTTATAATCTCGCCCTCGTTTTTAGGGTAGAAGCCAGACTTCATTGAAGTACTGGCTTCCGTCCAAGACCGTAGGTGTCACAAGTTTCTTTTGAAAGGCGTGACTTAAAAAAAACAACCTACGCAGACGGTGTAGGCCCCAGAAAGAATTAAATTCGTTCTGGTCTCACCGTAAATCGCGCGTTGGCATATTGTCAACGTTGTGTAGGAAACCGGACATAAAGTCCGGATGAACCAGGAGTTAAGAGCCAATGGCTATAAAGCTTGATGACAAAAAAGCAATTGTTGCTGAAGTCCAGGAAGCTGCCAAAGGTGCTTTATCTGCGGTAGTCGCAGACGCTCGTGGTGTCACTGTAGGCAAGATCACTGCTCTGCGTAAGCAAGCACGTGAAGCTGGTGTTTGGGTCAAAGTGGTCCGTAACACCCTAGCTCGCCGCGCAGTAGATGGCACCGAATTTGAGTGTCTGAAAGAGGTATTCGTAGGCCCGACATTAGTTGCGTTTTCTAAAGAGCACCCAGGTGCTGCAGCGCGTATCTTCAAAGATTTCGCGAAAGAAAACAAAAACTTCGAGCTTAAAGGTGCAGCTTTCAACGGTACCACAGTGAACATCGACGTGTTAGCATCGTTACCAACATACGACGAAGCTATTGCACGCTTGATGAGCACCATGAAAGAGGCAGCTGCCGGCAAACTTGTACGTACAATTGCCGCGGTTCGCGACCAAAAACAAGAGCAAGCCGCGTAATTATACGTTTGGTTTTGTAGAGTTTAATTCGGGCCAAGGCCCATAATTTAGGAATCTGCGCAATGTCAGTGACTAAAGATCAAATCTTAGATGCAATCGCAGCAATGTCTGTAATGGAAGTTGTTGAATTAGTATCTGCAATGGAAGAAAAATTCGGTGTTTCTGCTGCTGCTGCAGTAGCTGTTGCAGCTGGTCCAGCTGCCGCTGTTGAAGAACAAACTGAATTCAACGTAGTATTGGCTGCTGTTGGCGCAAACAAAGTATCTGTTATCAAAGCAGTACGTGGCGCAACAGGTTTAGGCCTGAAAGAAGCGAAAGACTTGGTTGAAAGCGCTCCAGCTGCAATCAAAGAAGGCGTTTCTAAAGCAGAAGCAGAAGCTCTCAAGAAAGATCTTGAAGAAGCTGGTGCATCTGTTGAAATCAAATAATCTGGTTAATACCAGATTAGCTGCCTGAATTTCAGGCCGGGCTGGTGATGAATTAATCACCGGCCTTTTTGCGCTGTGGGACAATGATTTCCCCACCCCTGCTGTTACCAGGTCTGGTAACATAAGCCACCGATAAGGTGGTTGGGAAAAAAATCAGCAAGCTGAGGAACCCCATGACTTACTCTTATTCTGAGAAGAAACGTATCCGTAAGGACTTCGGCAAACGTCCGGAAGTATTGGATGTGCCATACCTGTTGTCGATTCAAATCGAATCATTCAGCAAATTTATCGAGCCAGATCCTGAAGGTGGATACGGTTTAGAAGCCGCTTTCCGCTCTGTTTTTCCAATCAAAAGCTATTCAGGCAGTGCGGAATTGCAGTATGTTAGCTACCGTATCGGGGAACCTGTTTTTGACGTTAAAGAATGTCAAATCCGTGGTGTAACCTATTCGGCACCTTTACGGGTTAAGCTGCGGATGGTGCTGTTTGACAAAGAAGCGCCAGGCACAATCAAAGATATCCGTGAACAAGAAGTCTATATGGGTGAAATCCCGTTGATGACCGAAAATGGTACCTTTGTTATTAATGGTACTGAGCGCGTTATCGTTTCTCAGTTACACCGTAGTCCAGGTGTGTTCTTCGACCACGACCGTGGTAAGACGCACTCGTCTGGTAAAGTCTTATATAATGCTCGCGTGATCCCATACCGTGGGTCATGGTTAGACTTTGAATTTGACGCTAAAGATAACTTGTTCGTGCGTATCGATCGTCGCCGTAAATTACCAGCGACTATCCTATTACGTGCACTTGAACTGAGCACAGAAGAAATTCTGGCTACTTTCTTTGAAAATACCCGTTTTGATATCAAAGACGGCAAAATTCTGATGGAAGTAGTAGCCAACCGTTTACGCGGTGAAACAGCTGCATTTGATATTAAAGATAACGATGGCGAAGTGATCGTAGAACATGGTCGTCGTATTACTGCCCGTCATGTGCGTCAGCTGGAAAAAACCGGTATGACCATGATGGAAGTACCACATGAATATGTGGTAGGTCGTGTCCTAGCGAAAAATTACGCTGACCGTTCAACCGGAGAGATTATTGCCGAGGCGAACGCAGAGCTCACATTAGAGCTGTTAGCAAAACTAGCAAAAGCAGGCTACGAAAGTTTCGAAACCTTATACATCAACGATTTGGATCAGGGTTCTTATGTCTCAGAAACTATCCGTATCGATCCTAGCAGCAACCGGATGGAAGCCCTGGTAGAAATTTACCGGATGATGCGTCCTGGTGAACCGCCAACGCGCGAAGCTGCAGATACTTTATTTGAAAATTTATTCTTCTCAGAAGATCGTTACGACTTATCAACAGTCGGTCGGATGAAATTCAACCGTCGTGTTGGTTTCGAAGATGGCACAGGTACCGGTGTACTGAGCAAAGAAGATATTTTAGCGGTAATGAAAGTCTTAATTGATATCCGTAACGGTAATGGCGAAGTTGATGACATCGACCACTTAGGTAACCGTCGGATCCGTTCTGTTGGCGAAATGGCGGAAAACCAATTCCGTGTTGGTTTAGTTCGTGTTGAGCGTGCTGTGAAAGAGCGTCTGTCTTTAGGCGATCTGGATGCGGTTATGCCACAAGACTTAATTAACGCTAAGCCTATTTCTGCTGCTGTAAAAGAGTTCTTTGGTTCAAGCCAACTTTCTCAATTTATGGATCAGAACAACCCATTGTCAGAAGTGACGCACAAACGTCGTATTTCAGCACTTGGCCCTGGCGGTCTTACACGTGAACGTGCTGGTTTCGAAGTTCGTGACGTACACCCAACGCACTATGGTCGGGTATGTCCAATCGAAACGCCAGAAGGTCCAAACATCGGTTTGATTAACTCGTTATCGATTTTTGCGCAAACTAACGAATATGGTTTCTTAGAAACCCCTTACCGTCGTATTGAAAACGGTAGTGTGACTGATGAAGTCGATTTCTTATCTGCAATTGAAGAGGGTAACTTTGTTATCGCTCAGGCCAACGCTGAGTTAGATGCAGACAACCGTTTAGTTGATGCTTTAGTACCGTGTCGTTTTAAAAACGAATTCACGTTAATGGCCTCAGCTGAAGTGCAGTATATGGACGTGGCACCACAACAGATTGTGTCTGTTGCAGCAGCCTTAATTCCGTTCTTAGAGCACGATGATGCTAACCGTGCATTGATGGGTTCGAACATGCAACGTCAAGCAGTACCTACCTTACGGGCTGATAAGCCGTTAGTAGGTACAGGTATTGAGCGCGTTGTAGCGAAAGACTCAGGTGTAACTGTGGTAGCGAAACGTGGTGGTGTTATCGATTACGTCGATGCCAGCCGTATTGTTATTAAGGTTAATGAAGATGAAATGGTTGCTGGCGAAGCCGGTATCGATATCTACAACTTAACCAAATACACCCGTTCTAACCAAAATACTTGTATTAACCAACGTCCATGTGTCAACCACGGTGAGCCAATTGAACGTGGTGATGTCTTGGCTGATGGTCCTTCTACTGATTTAGGCGAACTTGCATTAGGCCAAAACTTACGCGTGGCTTTCATGCCATGGAACGGTTACAACTTCGAAGATTCGATTTTATTATCTGAGCGTTTAGTACAAGAAGATCGTTTAACCACTATCCATATCCAGGAATTAAGCTGTATTGCTCGTGATACTAAGCTTGGGCCTGAAGAAATCACGGGTGATATTCCTAACGTAGGCGAATCTGCGCTGTCTAAACTAGACGAAGCCGGTATTGTTTACATTGGCGCCGAAGTGAAAGGTGGTGACATTCTGGTGGGTAAAGTCACCCCGAAAGGTGAAAGCCAGCTTACACCAGAAGAAAAACTACTTCGTGCTATTTTTGGTGAGAAAGCGTCTGACGTTAAAGATACGTCTTTACGTGTACCAAACTCAGTGACCGGTACGGTTATTGATGTCCAAGTCTTTACTCGTGACGGCGTTGAAAAAGATAAACGCGCTCGCGAAATCGAAGAGATGGAAGTCAAACAAGCGAAGAAAGATCTGAATGAAGAGTTCCGTATTCTTGAAGCAGGTATCTTCGACCGTGCACGTAACTTGTTAGAGCAAAGTGGTTTAGATCGCGCCAAGCTGAATACGTTGAAAGGTGATGCGTTATTTAATCAAAGCCTAAGTGACGAAGATAAGCAGAACGATCTTGAGCAATTAGCAACGCAATACGAAGAAATCCGTGTTGAGTACGACAAGAAGTTCGAAGCTAAGCGTCGCAAGATTGTTCAAGGTGATGATTTAGCACCAGGCGTACTGAAAATCGTTAAAGTTTACCTTGCGGTAAAACGTCGTATCCAGCCAGGTGATAAAATGGCCGGCCGTCACGGTAACAAGGGTGTAATCTCTACTATCGTGCCAGTTGAAGATATGCCATACGATGATAAAGGTCAGCCGGTTGATATCGTACTTAACCCATTGGGTGTACCTTCGCGGATGAACATCGGTCAGATCTTAGAAACGCACTTAGGCTTAGCCGCTCGTGGTATCGGTGACAAGATTGACGGCATGATCAAAGAACAGAAAGAAACGGCGGAAATCCGTGACTTCCTGAAAAAGGTTTATGCTTTAGGTGAATCACGTCAGAACGTTGATATTGAAAGCTTCACTGATGATGAAGTGCGTCGTTTGGCTCAGAACTTACGCAAAGGTCTGCCAGTCGCTACGCCAGTATTCGATGGTGCGAAAGAATCTGAAATCAAGCAATTGCTTGAGTTAGGTGACTTACCTGCCAGCGGTCAAATCGCGTTATATGATGGTCGTACCGGTAATACTTTCGAACGGAAGGTTACTGTCGGTTACATGTACATGCTGAAACTGAACCACTTGGTTGATGATAAGATGCACGCGCGTTCTACTGGCTCTTACAGCCTGGTTACTCAGCAGCCGCTGGGTGGTAAGGCACAGTTCGGTGGTCAGCGCTTCGGTGAGATGGAAGTATGGGCATTAGAAGCATATGGTGCGGCTTATACCCTACAAGAAATGCTTACCGTTAAGTCTGATGACGTCAACGGTCGTACCAAGATGTATAAAAACATCGTTGACGGCGACCACAGAATGGAACCTGGCATGCCAGAATCTTTCAACGTATTAATGAAAGAAATCCGTTCGCTCGGTATTAATATCGAATTGGAAGAGGAATAAACCGACCTTGTGTTGGGGGGCAGTCAGTAAGCTGCCCCATTCCGGTTTACCTCTTACAGGAGAGCAAAGGTGAAAGACTTATTAAAGTTTCTGAAACAACAAACTAAGACTGAAGAGTTTGATGTTATTCGTATCGGCTTATCTTCGCCAGACATGATCCGTTCATGGTCGTTTGGTGAAGTGAAAAAGCCCGAGACGATCAATTACCGTACCTTTAAACCAGAGCGTGACGGTTTATTCTGTGCACGTATCTTTGGCCCAGTAAAAGACTACGAGTGTTTGTGTGGTAAGTACAAACGTTTAAAGCACCGTGGCGTAATCTGTGAAAAATGTGGCGTAGAAGTGACCTTAACAAAAGTACGTCGTGAGCGTATGGGTCATATCGAGTTGGCTAGCCCAACCGCGCACATTTGGTTTTTAAAGTCGCTGCCCAGCCGTATCGGTTTACTGTTAGATATGACCTTGCGTGATATCGAACGTGTATTATATTTCGAAAGCTATGTTGTTACCGAGCCGGGTATGACTTCTTTAGAGCGTCGTCAGATGTTAACTGAAGAAGAATATCTAGACGTGTTAGAAGAACATGGTGATGAGTTCGAAGCCAAGATGGGTGCAGAAGCGATTCTGGATATTCTGAAAGGTATTGAACTGCCAACTGAAATCAAACAAATGCGTGAAGAGTTACCTACGATTAACTCTGAAACCAAGCGTAAGAAGATCAGTAAGCGTCTTAAGTTAATGGAATCATTCCACACCTCTGGCAATAAGCCTGAGTGGATGATCATGACTGTTTTACCGGTATTACCGCCAGATTTACGTCCATTAGTTCCATTGGATGGTGGCCGTTTTGCCACGTCAGATCTTAACGATTTATACCGTCGTGTGATTAACCGTAACAACCGTTTGAAGCGTTTATTAGATTTGTCTGCACCAGACATTATCGTACGCAACGAAAAACGTATGTTACAAGAAGCGGTTGATGCGCTATTAGATAACGGTCGTCGTGGTCGTGCTATTACCGGTTCTAACAAGCGTCCATTAAAATCGTTAGCTGACATGATCAAAGGTAAGCAAGGTCGCTTCCGTCAGAACTTGTTAGGTAAGCGTGTTGACTATTCTGGTCGTTCGGTTATCACCGTAGGTCCTACACTGCGTTTACACCAGTGTGGTTTACCGAAGAAAATGGCTCTTGAGCTGTTCAAACCTTTTATTTACGGCAAGCTTGAAGCGCGTGGTTTAGCCACCACCATTAAAGCGGCTAAGAAAATGGTTGAGCGCGAAGAAGGCGCGGTATGGGATGTGTTAGACGAAGTCATTCGTGAACACCCTGTATTGTTAAACCGTGCACCAACACTGCACCGTTTAGGTATTCAAGCTTTCGAACCTGTGCTGATTGAAGGTAAAGCGATTCAACTGCACCCATTAGTGTGTGCGGCTTATAACGCCGACTTCGATGGTGACCAAATGGCGGTACACGTACCGTTAACTATCGAAGCGCAGTTAGAAGCGCGTGCGTTGATGATGTCAACGAATAACGTACTGTCACCCGCCAATGGTGAGCCAATCATTGTTCCTTCACAGGACGTTGTATTAGGTCTGTATTACATGACTCGCCAAGCGGTTAACGCGAAAGGCGAAGGCATGATGTTCAAGAGCGCGAAAGAAGCTGAAAAAGCCTTCCGTGCAGACTGTGCAAGCTTACATGCTAAAGTTAAAGTGCGTATCACTGAAGTTGAATTTGCTGAAGATGGTAGCCGTACTGAAACAACGGAAGTGAAAGATACAACAGTAGGTCGTGCAATTCTGTATTCAATCCTGCCGGAAGGTATGAGTTTTGAATCAGTTAACCAAGCCATGGGCAAGAAACAAATTTCTCGCTTATTGAATGGTGCTTATCGCCGTATCGGTTTGAAGAAAACCGTTATTTTGGCTGACCAAATCATGTATACCGGTTTCCATTATGCGATGTTATCAGGTGTTTCTGTTGGTATTGATGACATGGTCATCCCTGACTCGAAAACTAAGATCATCGATGATGCTGAAAATGAAGTAGCCGAAATTCAAGACCAGTTCCAGCAAGGTTTGGTAACAGCCGGTGAAAAATACAACAAAGTTATCGATATTTGGTCAAATGCCAACGAAAGCTTATCTAAAGCGATGATGGACAACCTCTCGAAAGAGAATGTGGTTGACCGTGATGGTAATACTGTTGAGCAACAATCATTTAACTCTGTTTATATGATGGCTGACTCAGGCGCTCGGGGTTCTCCGGCGCAGATCCGTCAGTTAGCCGCAATGCGTGGTCTGATGGCAAAACCAGATGGTTCAATCATCGAAACGCCCATTACCGCAAACTTCCGCGAAGGTCTGAGTGTATTACAGTACTTCATTTCAACGCACGGTGCGCGTAAAGGTCTTGCCGATACTGCATTGAAGACAGCTAACTCGGGTTACTTAACGCGTCGTTTAGTCGATGTAGCACAAGATTTAGTGGTGACTGAGCAAGACTGTGGTTCTGAGCAAGGTATTATCATGAAGCCGCTGATTGAAGGTGGTGACGTGGTTGAAGGTCTACGTGAGCGAGTACTGGGTCGTGTGGTTATCGGTGATATTTTATCGCCAACTACCGAAGAAGTTCTTGTCGCTGACGGCACCATGCTTGATGAACAGCTGTGTGACATTATTGAACAGAACTCGATTGATGAAGTACATGTGCGTTCAGTAATTACCTGTCAAACTGACTTTGGTGTGTGTGCTAAGTGTTATGGTCGCGACCTAGCACGTGGTCACTTAATCAATGCTGGTGAAGCTGTAGGTGTTATTGCTGCGCAATCAATCGGTGAGCCTGGTACACAGTTAACCATGCGTACATTCCACATCGGTGGTGCTGCATCGCGTTCTTCTGCTGAAAACAGCGTACAGGTTAAAAATGCCGGTATGCTTAAATTGCAGAATGCGAAGTTTGTACGTAACGCGGATAACAAGATTGTTATTACCTCTCGTTCAGCTGAAGTGACCGTATTTGATGACTTAGGCCGCGAGAAAGAGCGTTATAAACTGCCATACGGTTCGATCATGGCCACTGACGACAACGCGAAAATCGTTGCTGGTCAGGTTGTAGCGAACTGGGATCCACATTCACACCCAATCATTCTTGAGCGTGGCGCTAAGGTTTCTTTCAGTGATGTTGATGATACCAACACTGAAGTACAACAAGACGAGTTAACCGGTTTAACTCGAACGGTTGTTAAAGATTTAGCTAAAGCCAATGCGAAAGAGCCAAAACTGATCCTGGCAACAGATGATGGTGGTTTACAAGAGATCCGTTTACCTAGCTTTACAACTATCGAAGTTACCGACGGTGACACAGTAGTAACGGGTACCGTGTTAGCACGTATTCCGCAAGAAAGCTCGAAGACACGTGACATCACCGGTGGTCTACCTCGCGTAGCTGATTTATTTGAAGCACGTAAGCCGAAAGATCCAGCTATTTTGGCTGAAATCTCTGGTGTGATTAGCTTCGGTAAAGAAACTAAAGGCAAACGTCGCCTGATCATTACCCCTGAACAGGGTGATGCACATGAAGAAATGATTCAGAAGTGGCGCCAAGTCAATGTGTTCGAAGGTGAACGCATTGAGAAAGGTGAAGTTATTTCAGAAGGCCCTGAATCAGCTCACGATATCCTGCGTTTACGTGGTATTCACCAGGTTGCCAGCTATATCGTTAACGAAGTTCAGGATGTATATCGCTTACAGGGCGTTAAAATCAACGATAAGCACATTGAAACGATTATTCGTCAAATGTTGCGTAAGTGTATTATTACCCACCCTGGTGATAGCGAATTCTTGGAAGGTGAACAAGCAGAAGTGGCGCGCGTTAATATCGCAAACCGTGATCTGGAAGCCGCGGGAAAAATGCCAGCACAGTATGAACGTTCATTACTGGGTATCACCAAAGCGTCTCTGTCGACTGACTCGTTCATTTCTGCAGCGTCGTTCCAAGAAACAACCCGTGTTCTCACCGAAGCTGCTGTTGCAGGCAAGATTGATGAATTACGTGGTTTGAAAGAGAACGTTATTGTTGGCCGTTTGATCCCAGCCGGTACTGGTTTTGCTTATCACCAGAATCGCGCTCGTCAACGTGCTGGCAACAATGAAGTTGTTGAACCGACAAGAAGTGCAGAGTCTGCCGAACAGGCATTGACCGATGCATTAAACATGAACTTATCGGGCAACGACTAGTAAACAAGTAAGATGCCGTTTGCCGGTGATTAAAATGCCGGCAAATTGCATTGTAACTTGACAGGTCAAAGCTTGACCATTAGAATTCCGCGACCCTAATTTCGGGGGCGGAATTTTCACGTTTATTGGGTATTTATTAACCAGGAGTATTTAATGGCAACAATCAACCAGCTAGTGCGTAAGCCGCGCAGCCAGAAGGTAGCCAAGAGCACCGTTCCGGCGCTTGAAGCTTGCCCGCAGAAGCGTGGTGTTTGTACCCGTGTATACACCACTACACCTAAGAAGCCTAACTCAGCATTACGTAAAGTATGCCGTGTTCGTTTAACTAACGGATTCGAAGTGTCTTCTTATATTGGTGGTGAAGGCCACAACCTGCAGGAACACAGCGTAGTGCTGATCCGCGGTGGCCGGGTAAAAGACCTTCCAGGTGTGCGTTACCACACCGTACGTGGCACATTAGACTGTGCAGGCGTAAAAGATCGTAGACAAGGCCGTTCTAAATACGGCGCCAAGCGGCCTAAGAAATAACGGTACTCCGTTAGTAAGGCCAAACTAAACAACTTTTTTTCTTTAATGTATTAAAAGTTTTGGAATCACCTGAAGCAATCGGAGTTTCGAATGCCTAGAAGACGCGTCATAGGTCAACGTAAAATCCTTCCAGATCCTAAGTTCGGAAGTGAATTGTTGGCAAAGTTTGTAAACGTCGTAATGGTCGACGGTAAAAAATCTACAGCCGAATCAATTGTATACGGCGGACTTGAAATTGCAGCTGCAAAGTCTAAAAAAGAACACATCGATTTATTCGAAGTGGCTTTAGACAACATTCGTCCTACAGTCGAAGTTAAATCACGTCGTGTTGGTGGTTCTACCTACCAAGTGCCGTGTGAAGTTCGTCAAGTACGTCGTAACGCTTTAGCTATGCGTTGGTTAGTGGAAGCTGCCCGTAAACGTGGTGAAAAGTCTATGGCTCAGCGTCTTGCTGGTGAGATGCTTGATGCAATCGAAAATAAAGGTTCTGCGGTTAAGAAACGTGAAGACGTGCACCGTATGGCCGAAGCGAATAAAGCGTTCGCACACTTCCGCTGGTAAGAATTTCTTAACTAAGAGGAATGTAGATTGGCACGTACAACTCCAATAGAACGTTACCGTAACATTGGTATCTGTGCTCACGTTGATGCCGGCAAAACTACGACATCTGAGCGGATCCTGTTTTATACAGGCCGCTCTCACAAAATTGGTGAAGTTCATGATGGCGCAGCCACTATGGATTGGATGGAGCAGGAGCAGGAACGCGGTATTACTATTACTTCTGCGGCTACCACGACCTTTTGGTCTGGTATGCAGCAGCAGTTTGATATGCACCGTATTAACTTGATTGATACCCCAGGTCACGTAGATTTCACTATCGAAGTAGAGCGTTCTTTGCGCGTGCTAGATGGTGCCGTCGTCGTATTGTGCGGGTCATCAGGTGTGCAGCCTCAAACTGAAACAGTTTGGCGTCAAGCAAATAAGTACGAAGTTCCTAGAATGATCTTCGTGAATAAAATGGATCGTACCGGTGCGAACTTCCTGCGGGTTGTAAAGCAAGCGAACGACCGTTTAAATTCACGTTGCGTACCTATTCAGTTGCCAATCGGGGCAGAAGATAACTTCAGAGGCGTAGTTGATCTCGTCAAAATGAAGGCTATTAACTGGAACGAGGAAGATCAGGGTATGACCTTCACTTATGAAGAGATCCCAGCAGAAATGCTGGAAGAATGTCATGAGTGGCGCCAAAACCTGATGGAAGCAGCGGCTGATGCTAACGAATCCATGATGGAACGCTATCTTGAAGGTGAAGAATTCACTGAAGATGAGTTACGTCAAGCATTACGTGATTTAACGTTACGTAATGAAATAGTGCTAGTGCAAGTAGGTTCTGCCTTTAAGAATAAAGGCGTGCAGGCCATGTTGGATAACGTTATTTACTATCTGCCTTCACCGACAGAAGTAAAAGCAATCAACGGTATTCTGCCTGATGAAACTGAAGGATTTCGTAAATCGGCTGATTCGGAACCTTTTGCGGCGCTAGCATTCAAAATTGCTACAGACCCGTTTGTTGGTACTCTTACTTTTTTCCGTGTTTACTCGGGTATTGTTGAGTCAGGCTCAGCAGTATACAACTCAGTAAAAATGAAGAAAGAGCGTATTGGCCGCATCGTTCAGATGCATGCTAACGCGCGCGAGGAAATCAAGGCTGTTTGCGCTGGCGATATTGCTGCTGCGATTGGTCTCAAAGATACGACAACGGGTGATACCTTATGTGATATGGATCATCCGATTATTTTGGAACGCATGGTGTTTCCTGAGCCGGTTATTTCTGTTGCTGTTGAGCCTAGAACACAGGCTGATCAGGAAAAGATGGGAATAGCGTTAAGCAAGCTGGCAGCAGAAGATCCGTCATTCCGAGTACATACTGACGAAGAAACCGCACAAACCATTATTTCTGGTATGGGTGAATTACACCTCGACATCATTGTTGATCGCATGCGTCGTGAATTTAAGGTCGAGGCCAATGTGGGTAAACCACAGGTGTCTTACCGTGAAACATTGCGTGGCAAAACAGAAGTTGAAGGTAAGTTTGTACGTCAGTCAGGCGGTCGTGGCCAATTTGGTCATTGCTGGTTGCGGATTGAGCCGTTACCTGAGGGTGAAGGTTATAAGTTCGAGAACGCAGTAATTGGCGGGGCGATTCCAAAAGAATTTATCCCTGCTATTGATAAGGGCGTTCAGGAACAAATGAAAAACGGTGTATTAGCGGGTTATCCGGTAATCGACGTGAAAGTTACTGTATTCGATGGTTCCTACCACGATGTTGACTCGAACGAAATGGCGTTCAAAATCGCTGCGTCTATGGGCTTCAAAAAAGGAGCTCTTCAGGCTAAGCCGGTTGTCCTCGAGCCTATTATGAAGGTTGAGGTAGTTACGCCAGATGACTTCATGGGTGATATCGTTGGTGATTTAAACCGTCGTCGCGGTATCATCAACGGTATGGAAGATGCGCCTGGCGGGATTAAGATAATCGACGCCAATGTACCGTTATCTGAAATGTTTGGCTATGCAACTAATATGCGTTCTTTGAGTCAGGGCCGTGCCTCTTACTCTATGGAACCGCTGAATTATCAGGAAGCACCAAGCAATGTTACTGAAGCAATTATTGCTTCTCGTAGAGCTTACGATTAACGATTAAACAGTCCCGATTTAACGGGTCTTAAATTTGACTAAGAAGGGTCTATAAATGGCTAAGGCTAAATTTGAACGCGTAAAACCGCACGTAAACGTAGGTACTATCGGCCACGTTGACCACGGTAAAACTACTCTGACAGCTGCTATCACTAACGTATTAGCAAAGACATACGGCGGTCAGGCATTTGCTTTCGATCAAATCGATAAAGCACCAGAAGAAAAAGCTCGTGGTATCACTATCAACACGTCACACGTTGAATACGATACACCAACACGTCACTATGCACACGTAGACTGTCCAGGTCACGCTGACTATGTTAAAAACATGATCACTGGTGCGGCACAGATGGACGGTGCTATTCTGGTAGTAGCGGCGACTGACGGCCCAATGCCACAAACGCGTGAGCACATCCTGTTATCACGTCAGGTTGGTGTACCTTACATCATCGTGTTCATGAACAAGTGTGACATGGTAGATGACGAAGAGTTATTAGAATTAGTAGAAATGGAAGTGCGTGAGCTTCTTTCAGACTACGACTTCCCAGGTGATGACTTACCAGTAATCCGTGGTTCAGCCTTAAAAGGTCTGGAAGGCGATGCTGAGTGGGAAAAGAAAATCCTGGAATTAGGCGAAGCGTTAGATACGTATATCCCTGAGCCAGTACGTGCGATTGATAAGCCATTCATCATGCCAATCGAAGACGTATTCTCAATTGCTGGTCGTGGTACTGTAGTAACAGGCCGTGTAGAGCAAGGTATCATCAAAGTGGGTGAGACAGTAGAAATCGTTGGTATCAAAGACACTGTAGCGACTACTTGTACTGGTGTAGAAATGTTCCGTAAGCTGTTAGACGAAGGTCGTGCAGGCGAGAACATCGGTGCTTTATTACGTGGTACTAAGCGTGAAGACGTAGAACGTGGTCAAGTATTAGCGAAGCCAGGTTCAATCAAGCCACACACTAAGTTCGAAGGCGAAGTGTACGTATTGTCAAAAGAAGAAGGTGGTCGTCACACGCCATTCTTCAAAGGCTACCGTCCACAGTTCTACTTCCGTACAACAGACGTAACGGGTGCAGTAGAATTACCAGAAGGCGTAGAAATGGTTATGCCTGGCGACAACCTGAAGTTTGTTGTTGAGTTGATTTGCCCAATCGCGATGGACGAAGGTTTACGCTTCGCTATCCGTGAAGGCGGCCGCACAGTAGGTGCTGGCGTAGTATCAAAAATCATTGCTTAATTAGCACTGATGTAAAGAAGGCCCTACGGGGCCTTTTTTTATGCTTAAAATATATGCAAAGGCAACAATTCAAACACTTGTTTGAAAATCTCGGCTGTGCGATGCTAGAGTTTGTTTAGTAATTAAGGTGATAGTATGAGTCAGTATCAAGCCCCTGTAGACGACATAAGTTTTAATCTGTTCGACGTTTGGCAATTAGACCAGTACTGGCAGCAGCAACCTCAATTACAAGAATTAATAGAAGCAGATACAGCAAAAGCCATCTTAGAAGAGGCCGCAAAAATTTGTGAGCAACAACTTGCTCCCTATAGCCAAATAGCAGATGCGGTAGGTGCACAACTCGCCGATGGTAAAGTCAGTTTGCCCGAGCATTATTACACAGCTTATCAAAGTTTATCCGAGGGTGGCTGGACTGGCCTCAGTGGTGATGCTGAATTTGGTGGAATGGGCATGCCAAAATCGCTTTCTATGATGGTTGATGAAATGCTTTGTAGTGCGGATATCGCTTTTTCGTTATATCCAGGTTTAACCGCCGGCGCCTGTGTTACCCTGTTACAGCATGCCGATGAGCAAATGAAAGCCTGTTACTTACCAAAATTATACAGCGGTGAATGGTCTGGCACGATGTGTTTGACCGAGGCTCATGCGGGTTCAGACCTAGGCATTATGCGTACAACTGCAAAACCCGATACAGATGGCAGTTACTTAATTTCGGGTAGCAAAATTTTTATTACTGCTGGTGAGCATGATCTGACATCAAATATCGTTCATTTAGTGTTAGCTAAGTTGCCAGATGCACCTGCTGGAAGTCGAGGCATTTCTTTATTTCTAGTACCAAAATTTATTGTGACAGAAAACGGTGACTTAGCAGAGCGTAATGCCGTCAATGTTGGCTCTATCGAACATAAGATGGGTATTAATGGTTCGGCTACTTGTGTGCTTAACTTTGATGGTGCGCGCGGTTATTTAATCGGCGAGCCGCATCGTGGTCTCAGCGTGTATGTTTACCATGATGAATTACGAGCGTTTGTCGATGGGTAGCCAAGGGCTAGGAGCTGCCGAGCGGGCATATCAAAATGCGTTAGCTTATGCCAAAGATCGCTTACAAGGAAGAACCGGTAAAACGGATCCTAATAAAGCGGATGCCATTTTGGGTCATGCTGATGTTAGGCGAATGCTACTTAACATTAAAGCAATGAATGAGGCCGGTCGCACTTTCGCTACTTGGGTGGCAAATTTGCTGGATCGTGCAAAATACGACGGTTGTGCCCAATCAGCACAGCGAGCTAATTTACTGACACCGATCACCAAAGCCTTTATGACCGATCGAGGGTTAGATGCATGTATTACGGCCCAGCAAGTATTCGGTGGTCATGGTTATGTAAAAGAGTGGGGCATGGAGCAGTTAGTGCGTGATGTACGAATTGCCCAGATCTATGAAGGAACCAATGGTATTCAAGCGGCTGACTTCATGTTGCGAAAAGTCGCATCAGATCAAGCTGCCGTGTTACTTGCCTTATTAAATGATATTCAACTCGAGCTAAAAGCGCATCCTACGTCGATAAGTGTTGTTGTCGAAAAGCGCATAACGCAATTAATTGACGTCAGTCATTCATTATTGGCGCAAGAACAAACCGTGCTCAGTATGAATGCTTGTGATTACTTAGATGCAGTGGGCTATGTACTCTATGCTTATATGTGGCAAAGAAATCTCATGGCGTTAAACCCTGCTAAACACAGTGCTGATTTCGTGGCGGCTAAAACTCAAACAGCCATGTGGTATACACAAAAAGTGTTGCCAAAGGTTGATGGTTTATTTAGCAGTTTGCAAAGCGATGGGTCAGCGATGTTTGCGCTTACTGAAGATCAATTTTAACGCATAGCTTGCTATTAAGCCTCAAGGTAGACGTTGCAACAAAGTACAATTAGCGTCTGCTTTGAGGTTGGCTGTTGGAATAATAAACAGCACTTGCATTATCAATTGTTCTGTATATAATATGCGGCCAGTCGATTCATATCTGGCTGATACAAGCTACATTGCAACCTCTAAAGTGAGTATGCGTAGTTTGTACTATAAGCCCCCGATTGGGGGGCAACTGGTAACTTGGTGCATAAGCAAACCCTTTATGGGTATTTGTTTATGTTTATTTTTGCTCTTTTTGCTCTTTGAGGCTTTGATACATGAGTAATCAAAGGATTCGCATCCGTCTGAAAGCGTTCGATCACCGTTTGATCGATCAGTCAACTATGGAAATCGTTGACACAGCAAAACGTACCGGCGCACAGGTTCGTGGTCCAATTCCACTACCAACTCGTCAGGAACGTTTCACTGTTCTGATTTCTCCTCACGTCAATAAAGATGCGCGTGACCAGTACGAAATCCGTACGCACAAGCGTTTAATCGACATCGTGGAACCAACTGAAAAAACAGTTGATGCGCTGATGCGTTTAGATCTGCCTGCTGGCGTTGACGTTCAAATCAGCCTGGGCTAATCAGACAGGTTTTTAGAGAGGTTTAGGAAATGGCTATCGGTCTAATCGGTCGTAAAGTGGGCATGACACGCATCTTCACTGAAGATGGTGTATCTATCCCAGTAACCGTAATCGAAGCAACACCAAACCGCGTTACTGCTGTTAAAACGCAAGACGTTGAAGGCTATAGCGCGTTGCAAGTGACTACTGGTACTGTTAAGGCAAGCCGCCTGAGCAAGCCAGAAGCAGGTCATTTTGCAAAAGTGGGTGTAGAAGCGGGTCGTGGTCTGTGGGAATTCCGCCTACAAGACAACGAAGGCGCCGACATCACTGTTGGTAGCGAGATTACTGTTGATATTTTCGCAGATACAAAGAAAGTTGATGTCGCTGGCACATCAAAAGGTAAGGGTTTCCAAGGTGCTGTTAAGCGCTGGAATTTCCGTACTCAGGATGCTACTCACGGTAACTCTTTATCACACCGTGCACCGGGTTCAATTGGTCAAAACCAATCACCAGGTAAAGTATTCAAAGGTAAGAAAATGGCTGGCCACATGGGCGCTGAACGGGTAACTGTACAGTCTCTTGAAGTGGTTCGTGTTGATGCGGAACGTAACATTCTGTTAGTAAAAGGCGCAGTGCCTGGTGCTATCGGCGGTGACGTTATCGTTAAACCAGCTGTTAAAAGCTAACGTCTAGGAGATAAGTGATGGAATTAGCATTACGAGACGCTCAAGGCGCTCTTGAAGTTTCCGAAGCTACCTTTGGACGTGAGTTTAACGAAGCTCTGGTACATCAGGTAGTAGTTGCTTTTGCAGCTGGTGCCCGTCAGGGTACTCGTGCTCAATTGACACGTTCAGAAGTACGTGGTGGCGGCAAGAAGCCATGGCGTCAAAAAGGTACTGGCCGCGCGCGTGCTGGTACAATCCGCAGTCCAATTTGGCGTGGCGGTGGTGTGACTTTTGCGGCTAAGCCACAAGATCACAGCCAAAAAGTTAACCGTAAAATGTATCGCGGTGCAATTCAAAGCATTCTGTCTGAATTAGTTCGTCAGGAGCGCTTAATTGTTGTTGAGAGTTTTGGCGTTGATTCACCAAAGACAAAAGACTTGACTGCAAAGCTGAAAGCGATGGATTTAAAAGACGTTCTGATCGTAACTAACGAAGTAGACGAGAACTTGTTCTTATCTGCACGCAACTTATACAAAGTTGACGTTCGTGACGTACACGGTATCGACCCGGTCAGCTTAATCGCATTCGACAAAGTGTTAATGACTGCTGCTGCAGTTAAACAACTTGAGGAGCTTTTAGCATGATCCGCGAAGAACGTTTACTAAAAGTGATTCTGGCTCCGCACGTTTCTGAAAAGAGTACTACTGCGGCAGAAAAACACAACACTATCGTTTTTAAAGTAGCCACTACTTCTACAAAAGCTGATATTAAAGCTGCTGTAGAAAAACTGTTTGAAACAGAAGTAGTAGGTGTTCGTACTGTTAACGTTAAGGGTAAGGCCAAGCGCACTGGTGCGCGTATGGGCAAACGTAGCGATTGGAAAAAAGCTTACGTTACTCTTAAAGAAGGCAGCGAAATCGATTTTGTTGGCGGCGCTGAGTAAGAAGAGGAGTTAGGAAATGGCACTTGTAAAGTGTAAACCTACGTCACCAGGTCGTCGCCACGTTTTAAAAGTGGTTAACCCTGACCTGCACAAAGGCAAGCCTTACGCGCCTTTGTTAGAGAAGAAAGTTAAGACGGGTGGTCGTAACAGCAACGGTCGTATCACTACTCGCCATATCGGTGGTGGTCATAAGCAACACTATCGTGTTGTTGATTTTAAACGCATGAAAGACGGTATTCCGGGCAAAGTAGAGCGTTTAGAATACGATCCAAACCGTACTGCAAACATCGCATTAGTGTTGTATGCAGACGGCGAACGTCGTTACATTCTTGCCCCTAAAGGCATGAAAGCCGGTGACGCAGTTATCTCTGGTGTTGATGCACCAATCAAAGCAGGTAACACGCTGCCACTGCGCAACATCCCAGTTGGTCAAGTAGTACACAACATCGAAATGAAACCAGGTAAAGGCGGTCAGCTGGCTCGTTCAGCAGGCGCATTCGTTCAGATCCTGGCTCGTGATGGTGAGTATGTTACCCTGCGTCTGCGTAGCGGCGAAGTACGTAAAGTATTAGCAGATTGTCGCGCAACTATCGGTGAGATCGGTAATGCTGAGCACATGTTACGTCAATACGGTAAAGCTGGTGCAATGCGCTGGCGCGGCGTCCGCCCAACCGTACGTGGTGTAGTAATGAACCCAGTCGATCACCCACACGGTGGTGGTGAAGGTAAAACCTCAGGTGGTCGTCATCCAGTGACTCCATGGGGCGTACCGACTAAAGGTTACAAGACTCGTTCAAACAAGCGTACTGATAAACTTATCGTACGTCGTCGTGATAAATAATTTGTGAGGAATTGCCATGCCACGTTCTCTCAAGAAAGGTCCATTTATTGACCTTCACTTGCTGAAGAAGGTAGAGAAAGCGTTGGAAAGCGGAGACAAGAAGCCTATAAAGACTTGGAGCCGTCGTTCAATGATCATACCTGATATGATCGGTTTGACCATCGCTGTCCATAATGGTCGTCAACATGTACCAGTATTTGTCTCAGAAGAGATGATCGGTCACAAGTTAGGTGAATTTGCACCTACTCGTACCTATCGTGGTCATGCAGCCGACAAAAAGGCCAAGAAGCGCTAAGGGGTAAATGATGCAAGCATTAGCTAAACACAAATTTGCCCGTTCTTCTGCTCAAAAAACGCGTTTGGTCGCTGACCAAGTACGTGGATTGTCAGTTGAGAAGGCGTTGAATGTACTAACTTACAGCCCGAAGAAAGCTGCTGAGTTAGTCAAAAAGGTACTTTTATCAGCCATTGCCAACGCTGAGCACAATGAAGGCGCGGACATCGATACACTGAAAGTGAAGACCATCTTCGTTGATGAAGGTCCATCTATGAAGCGTATCAAACCACGCGCTAAAGGTCGTGCTGATCGTATCGTCAAGCGTACCAGCCACATCACTGTGGTCGTAGCTGATAACTAGGAGATAGAAATGGGACAGAAAGTACATCCTAATGGTATTCGCCTAGGTATCACTAAGCCATGGAGCTCTACCTGGTTCGCGAATACAAAAGATTTCCCGGATTTCCTGAACGGTGACTATAAAGTTCGTCAGTACCTGACAAAAGAACTGAAAGCAGCCTCAGTAAGCCGGATCGATATTGAACGCCCTGCGAAAAGCATCCGTGTGACTATTCACACTGCGCGTCCAGGCGTGATTATCGGTAAAAAAGGTGAAGACGTTGAGAAGATCCGTAAGCAAGTCGCTGCCATTGCTGGCGTGCCTGCTCAGATCAATATCTCTGAGATCCGTAAGCCAGAGCTAGATGCGAAATTAGTTGCTGATTCTATCAGTAGCCAGTTAGAGCGTCGTGTAATGTTCCGTCGTGCTATGAAGCGTGCGGTACAAAATGCTATGCGTATTGGTGCTAAAGGTATCAAGGTTCAAGTTAGCGGCCGTTTAGGCGGTGCTGAGATTGCTCGTGACGAGTGGTATCGTGAAGGTCGTGTACCTCTGCATACTCTTCGTGCAGACATTGACTACAATACTTCTGAAGCACTGACTACTTACGGTATCATTGGTGTCAAAGTGTGGATTTTCAAAGGCGAGATCCTAGGTGCTCTGCCTCTGCAAAATAACGCCAACAACGCCAACAATAACAACCAGCCTAAAGCGCCGAAAAAACCGGCTCGTAAGGCTAAGTAGGGGTATTGAGCGATGTTGCAACCAAAACGTACAAAATTTCGTAAAGTGCACAAAGGCCGTAACCGTGGTTTATCACAAGTTGGTGATAAAGTAAGTTTCGGTACATACGCACTGAAATCTGTAGAACGTGGTCAAATGACTTCACGTCAAATCGAATCTGCACGTCGTGCTATGACGCGGGCTGTTAAACGTGTTGGTAAAATCTGGATCCGTGTGTTCCCAGATAAGCCAATCACAGCTAAGCCGTTAGAAGTACGTATGGGTAGTGGTAAAGGTGCTGTTGAGTACTGGGTATGTCAGATTAAACCTGGCAAAGTTCTGTATGAAATGGACGGTGTGTCTGAAGAACTTGCGCGTCATGCTTTTGCATTGGCTGCTGCTAAGCTTCCATTCAAGACCACCTTCGTAACGCGGACGGTAATGTGATGAAAGCCAGCGAATTGAAAACAAAAAGTGTTGAAGAGTTAAATGCTGAATTATTAGGTCTGTTACGTGAGCAGTTCAACATGCGCATGCAAGCAGCTACTGGTCAGTTAGCTCAGACACACTTATTGAAGCAGGTGCGTCGTGATATCGCGCGCGTTAAGACTATCTTAACCGAGAAGGCAGGTGCGTAATGACTGAAACTAATACCCGTACACTGCAAGGTAAAGTAATCAGCGACAAGATGGATAAATCTATCACTGTTGCGATTGAACGTCAGGTGAAACACCCAATTTATGGTAAATTCATCAAGCGTACTACCAAACTGCACGTGCATGACGAAACTAATCAGTGTAAAGAAGGCGACGTAGTCACTATCCGTGAATGCCGTCCTTTGTCTAAGACTAAGTCTTGGACCCTGGTAGCTATCGTTGAATCTGCTTCTTAATAATTAAGAAGAAGAATAAAACGGCTCCTGTTGGAGCCGTTTTTGTTTGTAGCAACAGATCGGTTAAGTGGCGGTACGTGTCTAGGCATACACCGAATTGTTTTTATTTTAAACTACCACTTTGCCATAACTGCTGTTATAATCACGCGCCCTTCCTCTGGGGAGGGGTTTTATTATCGTAAGCAGCGTAACCTGAGAAGGTTACATAGTAGAATAGCGGAGCACTAAGATGATCCAGATGCAATCTATGCTGGAAGTCGCAGACAACAGCGGCGCGCGCAGCGTAATGTGTATTAAGGTCTTAGGTGGTTCGCATCGCCGTTATGCTGCAATTGGTGACATCATCAAAGTTACTGTTAAGGAAGCAATTCCTCGCGGTAAAGTTAAAAAAGGTGATGTTCTGAATGCAGTGGTGGTGCGTACAGCTAAAGGCGTACGTCGTCAGGACGGGTCATTAATCCGTTTTGATCGCAATGCAGCGGTGTTATTAAACACTAAGCTGGAACCGATCGGTACCCGTATTTTCGGGCCTGTTACACGTGAACTTCGTGGCGATAAGTTTATGAAGATCGTGTCTCTGGCACCAGAAGTACTGTAAGGAGTCACCATGGCTAGCAAAATCCGTCGTGATGACGAGGTTATTGTTCTTACTGGTAAGGACAAGGGTAAACAAGGCAAAGTCACTAAAGTATTAGTTGGCGACAACCGTGTTTATGTTTCAGGCGTTAATCTGGTTAAGAAACACCAGAAGCCGGTTCCAGCTGTTAATCAGCCTGGCGGTATCGTCGAGAAAGAAGCCTCGATTCATGTTTCAAACGTAGCGATTGTTAACCCTAAAACGGGTAAAGCAGATCGTGTAGGTTTCCGTTTTGAAGATGGCAAGAAAGTGCGTTTCTTCAAATCGAATAACGAAGTAATTTAATGCTATTGGAGTAATACGATGGCGAAACTGCATGAAATTTATAAAGACACCGTAGTCCCAGAACTGTTCAAACAGTTTGGCTACTCCAGCGTCATGCAAGTCCCTCGGATTGTTAAAATCACACTCAATATGGGTGTGGGTGAAGCCGTAGCTGACAAAAAGATCCTTGATAACGCTGTAGCAGATTTAACTGCTATTGCTGGCCAGAAACCTCTGGTAACTAAGGCTCGTAAGTCAGTCGCTGGTTTCAAAATCCGTGAAGGCTACCCTATTGGCGCGAAAGTAACCCTGCGCGGCGAGCGTATGTGGGATTTCTTAGAACGTTTAGTTTCTATTGCTATCCCCCGTATCCGTGATTTCCGTGGTGTAAACCCGAAATCATTCGACGGTCGTGGTAATTACAGCATGGGTGTTCGTGAGCAAATCATTTTCCCTGAAATCGATTACGATAAAGTTGATGCAATCCGTGGTTTAGATATCACGATTACGACAACTGCTCGTACTGATGACGAAGGGCGTGCTTTACTTGCGGCGTTTAACTTCCCGTTCAAGAAATAAGGTGTAGGGTCATGGCAAAACAATCAATGAAAGCACGTGAAGCAAAGCGTGCACAACTGGTAGCCAAATTCGCTGCAAAACGTTTTGAACTTAAAGATCTGATTGCTAACACTTCAACTTCTGATGAAGATCGTTGGGCAGCGGTTCTTAAGTTACAAACGTTACCGCGTGATTCAAGCCCTGCACGTCAACGTAATCGTTGTCGTGTGACAGGTCGTCCACATGGTTATCTGCGTAAGTTCGGTATGAGCCGGATCAAAGTTCGCGAAGCGGCGATGCGCGGTGAAATTCCTGGCCTTCGTAAGGCTAGCTGGTAAGAATCACGGGAGTAACGAGCTATGAGTTTGCAAGATCCAGTAGCGGATATGTTTACTCGCATCCGTAACGGCCAGTCGGCCAATAAAGTTGCGGTTAAAATGCCTTCTTCTAAATTGAAGATTGCAATTGCGAAAGTTTTAAAAGACGAAGGTTACATCGGCGATTTCGCTGTGTCTGGTGATGTAAAACCAGAACTGGAAGTTACTTTAAAGTATTTCCAGGGCAAATCAGTTATTGAGACTATCGATCGTGTTAGTCGTCCAAGTTTGCGTATCTATAAGAAAAGCAACGAATTACCTAAGGTAATGGGCGGTTTAGGTGTGGCCATCGTGTCAACATCTAAAGGACTAATGACTGACCGTGCTGCGCGCAAGGTTGGTATCGGTGGCGAAATCATCGGCTACGTAGCGTAACGGAGGGGTTAATTTATGTCTCGTGTTGCTAAAGCCCCCGTCACTCTACCTGCAGGCGTTACTGTAACGCAAACAGGTCAAGTTGTGGCGCTTAAGGGCAAAAACGGCGAGTTAACACTGAATGTTAACCCTGCGGTTGAAATCGTTGTTGATGGCAATGTACTGCGTACAGAGCCTCGTCAAGGTTTCGAAAACGCTGACGCACAAGCAGGTACTGCTCGCGCATTATTGAACAACATGGTTACTGGTGTAAGCGAAGGCTTCAGCCAGAAACTGGAATTAGTCGGTGTTGGTTACCGTGCAAAAGCTGAAGGTAAGGTTTTAAACCTAAGCCTGGGCTTTTCTCACCCGGTCGTTTTCGAGGTGCCAGCTGGTATCACTATCGAAACACCAACACAAACTGAAGTTTGGGTCAAAGGTGCTGACAAGCAATTAGTTGGACAGGTATCTGCCAACATTCGTGCATACCGTAAACCAGAGCCTTACAAAGGCAAAGGTGTTCGTTATGCGAATGAAAACGTGCGTCGTAAAGAAGCTAAGAAAAAGTAAGGTAGGACGATGGATAAGAAACTTGCTCGTCTGCGTCGTGCCAAACGCACTCGCAGAAACATTATCGAACAAGGTGCGAATCGCCTGGTAGTACACCGTACTCCACGTCACATCTATGCTCAGCTGATTGCGCCAAATGCTGAAGTGATTGCTGCAGCTTCTACTTTAGAAGCTTCAATTAAAGAATCACTTTCGTACTCTGGTAACGTAGATGCTGCCAAAGCTGTAGGTAAAGCGATCGCCGAACGTGCAGTGGCTAAAGGCGTAACTGCATGTGCTTTTGACCGTAGCGGCTTCCAGTATCATGGTCGCGTGCAGGCGTTAGCAGACGCGGCGCGTGAAGCCGGTCTTCAGTTCTAGGAGTAGCTAATGGCTAACGAAGATTCTAAACAACAATCTGATTTACAAGAAAAGCTTGTTGCCGTTAACCGCGTGTCCAAAGTGGTAAAAGGTGGTCGTATTTTCAGCTTTACTGCATTGACAGTAGTTGGTGACGGCAACGGTCGCGTTGGTTTCGGTTATGGTAAAGCACGTGAAGTTCCAGCTGCTATTCAAAAAGCAATGGAAAAGGCACGTCGTAACATGACACAGGTTGAATTAAATGGTAACACTTTGCATCACCCAACACGTGGTGTGCACTCAGGTTCGAATGTTTACATGCAGCCTGCTGCAGAAGGTACTGGTCTAATCGCCGGCGGTGCAATGCGCGCCGTGTTGGAAGTAGCGGGTATCCAAAACATTCTTTCTAAGTGTTATGGTTCAACTAACCCAATTAACGTAGTTCGCGCTACCATTAATGCCCTGTCTTCAGTGAAGTCACCGGCACAAGTGGCAGCAAAACGCGGTTTACGCGTTGACGATATTCTGGGGTAATTTGCCATGACGAAGAAAACAGTTAAAGTCACCCAAACTAAGTCTAGTATCGGTCGTTTACCGAATCACCGGGCTTCTTTAAAGGGTCTTGGTTTACGTCGTATTGGTCACACTGTCGAAGTTGAAGATACACCTTCAGTTCGCGGTATGATCAACGCCGTTTACTACATGGTTAAAGTGGAGGAGTAACAGATGTTATTAAACACTCTATCTCCAGCACCAGGTGCTAAGAAAGATAAACGCCGTGTAGGCCGTGGTATCGGTTCTGGCTTAGGTAAGACTGCTGGCCGTGGCCATAAAGGTCTTAAATCACGTTCTGGCGGCAGTGTTCGTCCAGGCTTCGAAGGCGGTCAAATGCCTTTGAAACAACGTTTACCTAAGTTCGGTTTCACTTCTCAGAAATCTTTGGTTTCTTCTGAAGTCCGTTTACACGAACTAGCTGCTGTTAATGGCGACGTAGTAGATTTAGCTTCTTTAATGGAAGCGAACATCATCTCTCGTACTGTTAAGTTCGCAAAAGTTGTACTGTCTGGTGAGATCACTCGTCCAGTAACAGTAAAAGGCTTACGCGTAACTAAAGGTGCGCGTGCAGCGATCGAAGCCGCCGGTGGTAAAGTCGAAGAATAATAAGGATAGTACGCGATGGCTAAACCAGGTTCGGACTCAAGAGCAGCAAAAGGCGGATTCAGCGAACTGAAATCTCGCCTGTTGTTTGTGCTCTTAGCCATAATCGTTTTTCGGTTAGGCTCATTTGTGCCAATTCCTGGAATTGACGCCACCGTGCTAGCTCAGTTATTCGAGCAACAAAAAGGTACCATCGTTGAAATGTTTAACATGTTCAGCGGTGGTGCTCTTGAGCGTGCGTCTGTATTTGCGCTAGGCATTATGCCTTATATCTCTGCCTCTATCATTGTTCAGTTATTAACGGTAATGCATCCGGCAATGGCTGAATTAAAGAAAGAAGGTGAAGCAGGTAAGCGTAAAATTAATCAGTACACGCGCTACGGTACTTTAGGTTTAGCGATACTACAGTCCATTGGTATAGCCACAGGCCTGCCAAATATGATGCCAGGGTTGGTCATTAACCCAGGCTTTGCATTTTACTTTACCGCGGTGATCAGCTTGGTTACCGGTACCATGTTCTTAATGTGGTTAGGTGAGCAAATTACAGAGCGCGGCATTGGTAATGGTATTTCGTTGCTAATTTTTACCGGTATTGTTGCTGGCTTCCCGTCTGCCATTGGTCAGACGATTGAGCAAGCGCGTCAGGGCGATTTGCACTTTTTACTATTAGTAGCTATTGGCGTGATTGTTGTTGCGATTACCTGGTTTGTGGTGTTCTTTGAACGCGGCCAGCGTCGTATCGTGGTTAACTACGCAAAACGTCAGCAGGGCCGTCAGGTGTTTGCTGCGCAGAGCAGCCATTTACCGTTAAAGGTTAATATGGCCGGTGTTATTCCACCGATATTCGCGTCTAGCATTATTCTGTTCCCTGGTACAATAGCCAGTTGGTTCGGTACAGGTGAAGGTATGGTAGCCAATTTCTTACAGGAATTGTCGCTAACATTATCTCCAGGACAACCGCTGTATATGATGTTATACTCGGCGGCTATCATTTTCTTCTGTTTCTTTTATACTGCGTTGGTATTTAACCCACGTGATACAGCAGATAACTTGAAGAAATCTGGTGCTTTTATCCCTGGTATTCGTCCTGGCGAGCAGACATCAAAATACATTGATAAAGTAATGACACGTTTGACCCTAGCCGGCGCGTTGTACATTACCTTTATTTGTTTGGTTCCTGAGTTCATGATGGTAGCGTGGAACGTACAGTTCTACTTCGGCGGTACTTCTTTACTGATTATCGTTGTTGTTATCATGGATTTCATGGCACAGGTACAGACACATCTGATGTCACATCAGTATGATTCTGTGCTGAAAAAGGCAAATCTTAAAGGCATAGGCCGTTAAGATAGTTTGCGGAGTTAAGTTATGAAAGTACGAGCTTCCGTTAAGAAGATCTGCCGTAACTGCAAAGTGATCAAACGTAATAACGTAGTTCGCGTAATTTGCAGTGAGCCAAAGCATAAACAGCGCCAAGGCTAATAGCAGAAAAACGATAAGGCGGGCTGAACTTTAAGTTTAGCCCCTTTATTGTTTGCAATATAAGCGCCATTTGAGTATCCTTACGGGCTTTTCAAATTGGCACCTTTTAATTTCAGATAGGAGAACGTTAGTGGCCCGTATCGCTGGCATTAACATCCCCGATAATAAACATGCAGTGATCTCACTGACTTATGTTTATGGTATCGGTAAGACCCGCGCTAAATCAATTTTAGCGGCAGTGGGTATTGAAGAGAATACTAAGATCGCGTCTTTATCAGACTCGCAATTAGATACTCTACGTGACGAAGTTGCAAAGTATACCGTTGAAGGTGACTTGCGTCGTGAAATCACATTAAACATTAAGCGTTTAATGGACCTTGGTTGCTACCGTGGCTTACGTCACCGTCGTAGTCTGCCGGTCCGTGGTCAGCGCACTAAGACTAATGCGCGTACCCGCAAGGGCCCACGTAAAGCGATTAAGAAATAAGGTGATTCAACATGGCTAAAGCACCAGTTCGTACTCGTAAGCGGGTAAAAAAACAAGTTTCAGACGGTATGGCTCATATCCATGCTTCTTTCAACAACACCATCGTGACGATTACTGATCGTCAGGGCAATGCATTGTGTTGGGCAACAGCAGGCGGTTCAGGTTTCCGTGGTTCACGTAAATCTACTCCGTTTGCAGCTCAAGTAGCAGCAGAGCGTGCAGGTACAGCTGCACTGGAATATGGTCTGAAAAACCTTGAAGTGTTTGTGAATGGTCCAGGCCCAGGCCGCGAATCAGCGATTCGTGCTCTGAATGCCGCTGGTTACAAGATCACAAATATCACCGACGTGACGCCTATCCCACATAATGGATGTCGTCCACCTAAAAAACGTCGCGTGTAATTACAGCGCTTCACGGATTATTGGAGAAAGAAGATGGCAAGATATTTGGGTCCAAAGCTCAAACTAAGTCGTCGCGAAGGTACAGATCTGTTCCTGAAGAGCGGCGTAAGAGCAATCGATTCAAAGTGTAACTTAACTACAGCTCCTGGTCAGCACGGCGCACGTCGCGGTCGCTTATCAGACTACGGTTTACAGTTACGCGAGAAGCAAAAAGTACGTCGTATGTATGGCGTGCTTGAGAAGCAGTTCCGTAATTACTACAAAGAAGCTGCTCGTTTGAAAGGTAATACAGGTGAGAACCTGTTAGCGTTGTTAGAGTCACGCTTAGACAACGTAGTTTACCGTATGGGTCTGGCCAGCACACGTGCTGAAGCCCGTCAGCTTGTTAGCCACAAAGCTATTATGATTAATGGCCAAGTGTTAAACATTCCATCATACAAAGTATTACCTGAACAAGTTATCTCTGTTCGTGAAAAAGCTAAAAAGCAAGCCCGTATCGGTGCTGCGCTTGAAGTAGCCGCACAACGTGAGAAACCAACTTGGATAGAAGTTGACAACACGAAACTGGAAGGTGTTTTCAAACGCACTCCTGAGCGTTCAGATTTGTCAGCTGACATCAACGAACAGTTAATCGTCGAGCTTTACTCTAAGTAAAGCTAATTGTTAAGAGAGGATATATGCAGGGTTCTGTCACCGAATTCCTTAAGCCGAGATTAGTTGGTATCGAAAGGATCAACCCAACTCGTGCCAAAGTTACTTTGGAACCATTAGAGCGCGGTTTCGGGCATACCTTGGGCAACGCGTTACGTCGTATTCTGTTATCGTCTATGCCAGGTTGTGCTGTGACTGAAGTAGAAATAGACGGCGTTCTTCATGAGTACAGTGCCAAAGAAGGTGTTCAGGAAGATATCATTGATATTCTCCTAAACCTGAAAGGCCTTGCCGTTCGCCTGGAAGACAAAGATGAAGTCTCCCTGACTTTAACGAAGAAAGGTGCTGGCCCTGTAACTGCTGGAGATATCCAGCGTGGCGACGGTGTGGTTATTGTTAACCCTGAGCACGTTATTTGTAATTTGACTGGCGAGACTGAGTTCAGTATGCGTCTGAAAATTGAACGTGGTCGCGGTTATGTGCCTGCATCAGCTCGTTTGTCCTCAGATGATGACGAACGTCCGATCGGTCGCTTATTACTTGACGCATCTTTCAGCCCAGTTGAGCGTATTGCTTATACTGTTGAAGCAGCACGGGTAGAACAGCGTACTGATTTGGATAAACTGGTTATCGATATGGAAACCAACGGCACTGTTGAGCCAGAGGAAGCCATTCGTCGCGCAGCAACAATTTTAGCTGAACAGCTAGAATTCTTCGTAGAATTGCGTGATAAGAGTGAGCCTGAAAAACGTGAAGAGAAACCGGAGTTTGATCCGATTCTGTTACGTCCAGTCGATGATTTAGAGCTAACAGTTCGTTCTGCAAACTGCCTTAAGGCAGAGCAGATTCAGTACATTGGTGATCTGGTACAGCGTACCGAGGTTGAGCTTCTTAAAACGCCTAACCTGGGTAAGAAGTCTCTTACCGAAATCAAAGACGTGTTGGCATCACGCGGTTTATCCTTAGGCATGCGCCTGGAAAACTGGCCGCCAGCTAGTTTGGTAAATAAAGACTAACCAGATACCAGTTCCTGGTTTAGTGAGAAGGAATAGATCATGCGCCATCGCAAGAGTGGTCGTCAATTAAATCGGAACAGCAGCCACCGTACTGCAATGTTCCGCAACATGGCAAGCTCGTTGGTGAAGCACGAAATCATCAAAACGACTTTGCCAAAAGCTAAAGAGTTACGTCGTGTGATCGAGCCATTGATCACATTGGCAAAGAATGACAGCGTTGCAAACCGTCGTCTGGCTTTTGCCCGTACTCGTGATAAAGAAGTTGTAGGTTTATTGTTCAATGTTTTAGGCCCGCGTTACAACGCGCGTCCAGGTGGTTACACTCGCATCATGAAGTGTGGCTTCCGTACTGGTGACAACGCACCTATGGCTTACATTGAATTAGTTGATCGTCCAGAAACGGACGCAGCAATGCCAGTTGAAGAAACTGCTGCTGAATAATCACTTGTTCTTCTAAAAACCGGGCTTAATGCCCGGTTTTTTTATATCCAAATTTTATTGTTGTATGCTATTTATACAATCGCTTATTATTTATCTTAACTGTTGCCTGATGATAAACATTGAAGAATTAAGGTCTGCCGAATTGAAAATTTTATTTTATATATTTCTAACGGCTGCAATGATTCCGCACATTGCATTTGCTCGTTCAGATGTTTGCCAGCGTTTCACCGCAGCAGCCAGTTGTCAGTCTTTGTTACCGTTGCTCGAGCAAAACCAACAGAAATTAACATTGCTCGATAGGGTATTTGCCGACAGTCAATCTTATAAACTGCAGATCATTTTCACGCGAATAGAATCACCGATGATTGAGGGGGAATTACCCAAGTTACATTATTATCATTATGGGGTTCAGCCTGATCGTTATTTT
>NZ_CP199753.1:0-2500 GCF_052655985.1 Alishewanella sp. HL-SH05 | reverse complement strand
TGCGAATGCTGACATGAGTAACGATAAGGGGAGTGAAAAACTTCCCCGCCGAAAGACCAAGGGTTCCTATCCCATGCTAATCAGGGTAGGGTGAGTCGGCTCCTAAGGCGAGGCTGAAAGGCGTAGTCGATGGGAAACAGGTTAATATTCCTGTACCGGCCAATACTGCGATGGGGGGACGGAGAAAGCTAGGCAAGCGCGGCGTTGGTAGTCCGCGTGAAAGTGTGTAGGTTGAGAGACTAGGAAAATCCGGTTTCTTAAGACTGAGACACGAGACGAGTTACTAAGGTAACGAAGTTGCTAACGCTATGCTTCCAGGAAAAGCCTCTAAGCTTCAGGTATTGGTGACCGTACCCTAAACCGACACAGGTGGTCAGGTAGAGCATACCAAGGCGCTTGAGAGAACTCGGCTGAAGGAACTAGGCAAAATAGTACCGTAACTTCGGGAGAAGGTACGCTCTTTGATGTGAAGCCCTTGCGGTGTAAGCATTGGAGAGTCGCAGTGACCAGCTGGCTGCAACTGTTTATTAAAAACACAGCACTCTGCAAACACGTAAGTGGACGTATAGGGTGTGACACCTGCCCGGTGCCGGAAGGTTAATTGATGGGGTTAGCGCAAGCGAAGCTCTTGATCGAAGCCCCGGTAAACGGCGGCCGTAACTATAACGGTCCTAAGGTAGCGAAATTCCTTGTCGGGTAAGTTCCGACCTGCACGAATGGTGTAATGATGGCCAGGCTGTCTCCAGCCGAGACTCAGTGAAATTGAAATTGCGGTGAAGATGCCGTATACCCGCGGCTAGACGGAAAGACCCCGTGAACCTTTACTATAGCTTGGCACTGAACATTGACCCTACATGTGTAGGATAGGTGGGAGGCTTTGAAGTTGGAACGCTAGTTCTGATGGAGCCGTCCTTGAAATACCACCCTTGTATGTTTGATGTTCTAACGTAGGTCCCTGAATCGGGATTGCGGACAGTGTCTGGTGGGTAGTTTGACTGGGGCGGTCTCCTCCTAAAGAGTAACGGAGGAGCACGAAGGTTGGCTAAGTACGGTCGGACATCGTACGGTTAGTGTAATGGTAGAAGCCAGCTTAACTGCGAGACAGACACGTCGAGCAGGTACGAAAGTAGGTCATAGTGATCCGGTGGTTCTGTATGGAAGGGCCATCGCTCAACGGATAAAAGGTACTCCGGGGATAACAGGCTGATACCGCCCAAGAGTTCATATCGACGGCGGTGTTTGGCACCTCGATGTCGGCTCATCACATCCTGGGGCTGAAGTCGGTCCCAAGGGTATGGCTGTTCGCCATTTAAAGTGGTACGCGAGCTGGGTTTAGAACGTCGTGAGACAGTTCGGTCCCTATCTGCCGTGGGCGTTGGATGATTGAGTGGAGTTGCTCCTAGTACGAGAGGACCGGAGTGAACGAACCGCTGGTGTTCGGGTTGTCATGCCAATGGCATTGCCCGGTAGCTACGTTCGGAACGGATAACCGCTGAAAGCATCTAAGCGGGAAGCCGGCCACAAGATGAGTCATCCCTTAGACTTCGAGTCTACTAAAGGGTCGTTGAAGACCACAACGTTGATAGGTGAGTTGTGGAAGCGTGGTGACACGTTAAGCTAACTCATACTAATTGCCCGAGAGGCTTAACCATACAACGCCCAAGATGTTTTAAGAAAAGAATACAGTGTGAATTTACTTATCAGATTGCCGAATATTGGAATACGTTTTTATCAAATCCTTCCATGGATTTGACCCTAACGGGCAGCACTAAAGTGCGTTAAAACGTGTTCCCTACAAGTTTTTGCCTGGTGGCAATAGCGCTGTGGAACCACCTGACTCCATTCCGAACTCAGAAGTGAAACGCAGCTGCGACGATGGTAGTGTGGCATTCGCCATGCGAGAGTAGTACACCGCCAGGCACCTCATTCAATAGAAAAGCCCTACTCGCAAGAGTGGGGCTTTTTTATTGGTTGAAATACCCTAGCCGGTGCACTGCTCGAGCCGGGCGACACCATGCGACAAAAACGTCTGGAACGTTTTTGGACAGCTTTAGCTGGCCGCGCAGCGGCGAACCCCAGGCAAGGGGTGAGCAAAGTAGTACGGTGAAGCCGGGAGACGACAAGCCAACAGTTTGGTTTGACGCCGGCTGAACGCCCTGAGCTCTGCGAAGGGCATGAAGGCACCTCATTCAAGCAAAAGGCTTATCCTAACGGGTAAGCCTTTTTGTGTTGAAGCGCCTCGCGGCGCTGGTGGCATTGAGCAAAGCCATCCTTGGCCTGCATCGCTTCGCGACCTGCCTGCGGCAGTCCAAATTCGTTCCTGAGGAATTTGTCGCCATGCGATTTGGTACTTAAGAATAGTAAAAGGCAATTAAAGCAGTTAGCTCGAATTGTTCCGAGTAACGAAGTACGCCGTTAGACAAATTTTTAACGGGACGTCACCATCATGCTCAAAACTCAAAACTCAAAACTCAAAACTCAAAACTCAAAACTCAAAACT